>NZ_PNDF01000070.1:0-14434 GCF_005887195.1 Pseudoalteromonas sp. S1650
TACTGACTACTTTTGTCTGCGGCACTAGCTCAGTTGGTAGAGCGCAACCTTGCCAAGGTTGAGGTCACGAGTTCGAGCCTCGTGTGCCGCTCCAATTTCTCACCAAAAGAAATTGGCTTAAGTTTCAAGGGGAAAGTTGAAAGCATTAGCTTGAAACTAGAAACTTGCAGCTTACAACTTATTTATGCGGCACTAGCTCAGTTGGTAGAGCGCAACCTTGCCAAGGTTGAGGTCACGAGTTCGAGCCTCGTGTGCCGCTCCAATCTCTAAAAAATCCCAAAAACACTTTCTTAAATAATTTAGTTAATAGCAAGATTTGCTTACAGCTTACAGCTTACAGCTTACAGCTTACAGCTTACAGCTTACAGCTTACAGCTTACAGCTTACAGCTTACAGCTTACAGCTTACAGCTTACAGCTTACAGCTTACAGCTAGTTTTAAATCTGACCTTGAACCGTCGCGACAATACGTCTAGCGCCACCATGATCTCGGTGTTCGCCTAAATAGATACCTTGCCAGGTACCAAGCATTAAACGGCCTTGGTTAATTGGAATGGTGAGTTCAGCACCTAATGTACTGCTTTTTATGTGGGCAGGCATGTCGTCATCGCCTTCATAATCATGGCGGTAATAACTTTGTCGTTCTGGCACAAAATGATTGAAGTGACTTTCCATATCCATTCTTACTGTAGGATCTGCATTTTCGTTAATAGTTAAGCTTGCAGACGTATGTTGAATGAAGAGATGTAATAAGCCGACTTTGTATTGTGTTATCTCTGGAAGTTGCCGAAGTAGCTCGTCATCAATGATGTGAAAGCCTCGTGAGCGAGGCTTCAATTGAATGGTTTTTTGCTGCCAGCTCATAGTTTATCAAAGCTAACTTCAATATTGGCGTTACCATCAGCTGACGTGAATGGAATTAATACCTTGGCACCTTCACATTTATGAGCAATTGTATGTCCCTTACCAGACACTACAACTGGCGTTGCCATATCAAACTCATAGCCTTTTTCGCCAAGTAGATTTTTTGCGCCACCTGTTACCATGTTAGTAATTTCACCTACCATGTCGGTTACTTCTTCATTTACCGTATCAGGGCGTTCACCTAGCATTCTTTCCATAATGGTCAGAGCTAGATTTTCATCAAAGGTGATTGAAAGTGAACCTTTAGTTTGTGGGCCAACCATACCAATCAAACCTGATACATCGCCACGGGCTAGTTCGTCTTTCTTTAAACTAGGTTTACCCGGCTTTAATTCTGTTTGAGCCATAGTGCTCAATACATTTAATAATGATGATAAAAAAGGGTTGATGAACTCCACATTCATTATTTATTTTCCCTTAGGTTTCGAAATGCCGTTAATCATACTTTAAGTGTAGTGGTTGTTTCAAACACCGCACTTATTCTTTGCATTTTTCGCATTTACCATGCGCTTCGATTGTTTGTCCAGAGACAATAAATCCACTTTCAGCTGCTAAGTTATTAAGTTCATGAGAAATTACTGTTGAATGTAATTCTTTTACATAACCACAGCTATCACAAATTAATAATTGTACAGGGTGGATGTGATCAAAATGATGGCACAACATAAATGAGTTGGTGCTTTCAATTTTATGAATAAAGCCAAGTTCCGATAAGAAATCGAGCGCTCGATAAATAGTGGCTGGTTTTGCGCCTGATTCAGTTAATTTAAGTTGTTCTAATAGGTCATAAGCACCCACACCACCTTGCGCACTAGCTAATAGGCGGAATACTTTTTCACGGATGGGTGTGAAACGAGCACCACGATTATCGCATACTTGTTTTGCTTTACTGACGAGTGATTCTATATTCATCTTCTCTTATCCTTACGCTACCGTGATATACTAACATACTGTATTGTAGTTGCAGTGTTTTTATTCGCTAACACGTTTTTAGGGAGTTTGATTAATGAGTGAATTGCTAGCGGCATTCATTTTCTTTTTTGCGGTAATCGATCCAATAGGCACAGTTCCCGTTTTTATTGCTGTTACGCGCTGGGATGATGCTAAGTTCAAACGCAAAGTTGCTTTAAAGGCGGTTGGCGTTTCGGCGCTGGTTTTATTATTTTTTGTTGTTGCAGGTGAGCTACTCTTAAACGCGATTAACATTCCTCTTTCGGCGTTTCAGATTGCTGGAGGAATTGTGCTATTACTTTTTGCACTGTCGATGATATTTGGTGAAAGTAAACCTGAAACCGAGATAAAAAGTGTTCGTGATAGCACTGAAACCGCTATTTTTCCTTTGGCGATTCCTTCTATTGCCAGTCCGGGTGCCATGCTTGGTGCAGTACTAATGACCCGAAATACCGAATACACTTGGTATGAACAGCTTATAACTTCCTCAATCATGCTTTTGGTATTAGTAATTGTGTTGGTTTTACTTCTACTTGCTACGCATGTTCATAAGTTAATAGGCGATAGTGGCGCAAGTATTATTAGCCGGGTGATGGGTTTAATTCTATCGTCAGTGGCGGTGACTAATATCTTAGGTGGTATTGCTCACTATTTTGGTTTAAGTGTCGTCGCGTAGTTTAATTTAAAGTGCATTTTCAGTGATTTAAACTTTGAATAATTGCCTTCTTTTATCTAACTTTAAAGAAGGCAATATAAAATTTAAGGAACAAAGAATGCTAATCAAAAACGTTGTTTTATCTGTCTTTCTGATTTTTAGTTTAGGTGCTTGCATGGAGCCGACCTATGATAGTGGTAAGCTAAAAGTCATCGAAGTAACAGACCATGATTTTAAAATTAATGGTGAAAGCGCCGTAACTGTAATTGTTGGTCATGCTAATGTGGCAGAATATAGCTTCTCACTTCGTAAAAGTGATTTAAAGAAAGGCACGCTCCTGCAGTCTGTGTCTGACAGTAATCCAAATGTCCGTGCTGATGGTACCTTCTTTAGCGAGTATTATGTGCAATCAAAAGATCACGACACGCGAGCATCAATTGAAATTGTAGAAATAGACCCCGTTGAGAAAATCGCACGAATAGCTGTTGGTGCTAAGCTAGTTAACCTGAAAAATGAGGATTACAAAGAACTCGAAATTACTGTTTTAGAGCTTACGGGCCAAAATCTTGAACATCTTCTAAATGAAGTGAAGATGTAACCTTTCCATTTTTGCTTATTCTTAAAAGAAGTGAGATTGCAGTACACTTCTTCGTCTCTTTTCATCATCTGATCTTCGATTAAGCCATGCCGGGAGTTAGCTTCGGTGGTATAATGGCTGCAATTTTTCATTTCGGTGCATGCCTAAAGGTATGTGTCATCGCTATATTAAGCGTTAATCGTATTAGGTAATTTAAGTTGCAAGTAAATGCATTGATCTTTAAAGGGGCCATGTTATGAGCACAACGACATTAAACCGCCGTTTTTCCGTGGCACCCATGTTAGATTGGACAGATCGTCACTGTCGAACCTTTCACCGTAAAATGACTAAGCATGCTGTGCTTTACACTGAGATGGTGACAACCGGCGCTATATTATTTGGTAAGGGCGATTACTTACATTTTAATGAGCATGAAGGCCCAGTGGCATTGCAACTTGGTGGCTCAGATCCTGAAGCGTTGGCTAAGTGTGCAAAGTTAGCAGCAGAGCGCGGTTATCATGAAGTAAATTTAAATGTTGGCTGTCCGTCTGACCGTGTGCAAAATGGTCGTTTTGGTGCTTGTTTAATGGCTGAGCCTAAACTGGTTGCTGACTGCGTTGCTGCAATGAAGGCCGAAGTGACTATTCCTGTTACAGTTAAAACGCGCATTGGTATTGATGAGCAAGACTCGTATGAGTTTTTATGTGCTTTAATTGAAGCGAGTCATGATGTTGGTTGCGATGACTTTATTATTCATGCGCGTAAAGCGTGGTTAAATGGCTTAAGCCCAAAAGAGAATCGTGAGATCCCACCTCTGGATTACCCGCGCGTTTATCAGTTGAAGAAAGATTATCCGCAACTGCACTTAAGCTTAAATGGTGGCGTGAAAACAATTGCTGATAGTGTGGCTCACCTTGATTATGTTGATGGCATCATGATTGGTCGTGAGGCGTATAGTAATCCGTTTATTTTGTCTGAGGTCGACGAAAATATTTATGGTGATGAAGCCTTTACGCTAAGTCGTCATCAGGTTGTACGCTCGATGTATGACTATATTGAAGATGAAATGAGCAAAGGCGCTAACTTTTGGCATATTGCTCGCCATATGTTGGGGATTTTCCAAGGCCAACCTGGTGCGCGTGGTTTCAGACGCCACCTTTCAGAAAAAGGCCATGGTAAAGCGGCCGATTTATCTGTTATGGATAAAGCTTTAAGTTTTGTCCCAGAAGCCTAATCACAAAGCCTATTAAAAATAGCCTATTTAAAAGCCACATTTTGTGGCTTTTTTGATCCTAAAATTTAGTGAAAAAGTTAATTATTTAGTCAAATTAGTTATTTTTCATTCAGTCACTAGTCAGCCTGAATCTAAATTTAATTAATCTAACTTATTGTATATAAATAATAAATTTATTTTATTCATTAGTTGGCACAAGAATTGGAATCTCCTAGTTGTATTAACCCAATAATCAACAGGAGAGTCACATGGGTGTATTAAATCGCGTAAATGACATTATTCAGGCAAACCTTTCTGCAGCATTAGACAAAGCTGAAGATCCTGAAAAGTTACTTAATCTACTCGTGCAAGAAATGCAGGATGCCCTGACTGAATGCCGTGCAACTGCTGCGACATTTTTAACGCAAGAAAAACAAATGAAACGTGAAATTGCAGCGAAACAAGCGAAAGTAGCAGACTGGCAAGCGAAAGCAGAAAAAGCGTTGAGTAAAGATCGTGATGATCTTGCCAAAGCAGCATTAGTTGAAAAGCAGCGTTTAACGACAGAAATCGAAGCACAACAAGCTGAAATGGATAAAGTGGCAGAGTCACTCGCTAAATTGACAGAAGATTGTCAGCGTTTACAAAACAAGCTTGCAGATGCAAAAGCCAAACAGCTGACTTACATGCAAAAAGAACGCGTTGTTACAGCACGCTTAAAAGTAAAAGAGCAGCTGCATAGCAGTAAAGTTGAAGATGCATTAGCACGTTTTGACTACTTAGAGCAGCGCGTTGAAAACATTGAGTCGCAAGTTGAAGCGTATGAACTTACACAAGGTGATGCTGCAAATTCAACAGCAGCACAAATCGCAGCCCTTGAGAAAGATGAAGCTATCGATAAAGAGCTTGCAGATTTAAAAGCAACGATGAAGCAGTCGGCTTAGGAGGTTAATGATGAATACTTATCACACATCGACACGTTGGTACCGTGATCTAAGTAACAAAAAGATCTCGGGTGTGTGTAGCGGACTCGCTGCGCGCTTGGGATTCCCGGTATGGTCAACACGCTTGGTCATGATCATATTACTTATTCAAATGCCGCTGTTAATCGGCGTGGGTTATTTAGTGGCTCATTGCACTTTACCAGTGAAAGGTTACTAGGAGTAGAGCATGAAAACGTTAGCTATCATCATTTTGGCAATGTTATTACTATGCACTGATGCAGTTTCATTTGTATCCTTTGACTCATGGCAATTACCATTGTCAATTGCTGACATGAGTTGGGCTGGGCTTGAGGTCATCGGTGCAATTGTCGCTGTGATTGCCGTTGTTGCAGGTGTGGCGCTATTTACCATTGGCCTACTTGGTGCGGGTGTTGTTGCTCTGATTGGTGTTGTACTTGCGTTTTTGTTTGGCTCAGTAATGATTGCATGGCCACTTTTACTTATCGCGGCATTATGCTGGTTGATTGCCGATAACAAAAAATCGCCAGCTTAAGGTACGAATAAACTGCCTTAATACATAAAATATGCTAAATTTAGCGGGTAAGTTAATGTCTTAACAAGGATTAAAACATAATGAAACTGTGGCCCGCATTCTCTTTTCTTACCGCAAGCTTATTCTTTAGTACTTTTTCATCTGCCCATAGTGGTCATGACCACAGCGATGTTGCCGAAGTTACTGTAAGTAACGCGCAGGTACGTGAATTTTTACCAGCCAGTAAAGCAAGTGTTGCTTATTTGACCATTACTAACCCAAGTGAACACGCAGCAGTGTTAACTAAAGCAGAGCTTGATGGTTTAGGTCGTGTTGAAATTCATCAACATACTCATGTTGATGGCATGATGAAAATGGAACAGGTTTTATCATTAAAAATTGATGGTCACAGCAGTGTTGAATTTAAACCAGGTGGTTATCACTTAATGGTGTTTGAACCTGAAGAGCAGCTAAAAGCAGGGCAAGAGCGCAAACTCACGCTATATTTTAATGACGGCAATCGAGTTTTTACTCAAGCTAAAGTTGTGTCTTTACAAGAAATGTCTGAACAGGCATCACAAAAAAGTAAAGGGCACTCACATCACTAGGAGATATTATGTCTGAGCATAAAGGAAAAATAGCCAGTGCATTACTTATTATATTAATTATTTTTTACGCGATTGCTGTTTACTGGAGTAGTGAACCAGCTCGTATGGATGTTGTAAGTAAGGCTAAACAAGAAGCGCAGATGCGTGGTGAAAAGTTTGTAACAGGCTATACAACAACCACAACGTTGATCAATGTAGCAAGTACATTATTAAATAAGCCTGGCGGCTATTTATCTAACGATATGATGCCACCGAGCGTAATGATGGATAACATGCCTGCGTGGGAATATGGCGCGCTTGAAATGACCCGCGATTTAGTCTTGTCGATGCGTAAAGATTTCAGCCGTTCGCAGTCTCAATCAACTGAACACGAAGCGTTAAAAAAAGCACAACCGCAATTTAATATTAGCTCGGTAGCATGGGCATGGCCAAGTGCTGAAACTGAGTATCAAAAAGGCATTGATTTACTCGTTGTGTACCGCACTCAAATTGCCGATCAGAACGATCGTGATAGTCAATTTTATGCGCGTGCAGATAACTTACGTGGCTGGCTAAAAGAAGCAGAAAAACGTCTTGGCAGCTTGAGCCAGCGTTTAAGTGCAAGTGTTGGTCAAGATCGTTTGAATACAGATTTAGCAGGTGATACCGCGGCTCATCAAGCAACTTATGCTCCTTTACAGAACCAAGTGAAAACATCTTGGTGGCAAATTGATGATGTGTTTTATGAATCGCGTGGTGCAACGTGGGCATTACTACACTTTTTGCAAGCGGTTGAATATGATTTTGCCGATGTCTTAGAAAAGAAAAACGCTCGTGTTAGTCTGCAACAAATTATTCGTGAATTAGAGGCTACGCAAGAAACAGTGTGGAGCCCAATGATCTTAAATGGCAGTGGCTTTGGCTTTGTAGCTAACCACTCACTGGTCATGGCGAATTATATTTCTCGAGCCAATGCGGCTCTAATTGAACTTAGCGAACTTTTAGCGCAAGGATAAAATGATGAAAAAGTACTGTTTAGCAGCTGCCCTTTCAATGGCCTGTTTAGCTCCAACAGCACAAGCTGATACATTATTAGGTTTATACCTAGGTGTTGATGGTTGGCAATCAGATAACAGTGGTAGTTTTGCTCAAGATGGAAATCTACAAAGCTTTAAATTTGATGATGAAACGTTCACGAGCTACTACGCAGCACTTGAGCACCCAGTGCCGTTAATACCAAACATTAAACTAAAATACACTGAACTTGAGTTAAATGGTGATACAACACTTGATGAAACGTTTAGTTTTGGTGGTTCTGATTACGTTGTAGGCACACAAGTAGGCACTGTGAGTGATTTATCGCATGTCGACTACATTCTATACTACGAAATCTTTGATAATGATTTGGTTTCAATTGATTTAGGTGTAAATGCTAAACAATTTGATGGTGAAATTGTTGTGACTGGTACATCTCAAGAAGGTGGCCAAAACACGACTGAGCGTGTTGATTTTTCTGGTTTCGTACCTTTAGTGTATGGCCGGGCTGAAGTTGGCTTACCATTAACGGGTTTAAGCGTTTTCTTTGAAGGTAGCCTACTGGCTATCGACGATAGTAAAGTCCAAGATTACCAAGCGGGTATTGCATACGCTTTACTTGATAACTTAGCAATCGATATGGATATTAAAGCGGGTTACCGCTCAATGACGTTAGAGCTTGATGATATTGATGATATCTACACAGATTTAGATGCATCGGGCCCGTTTGCAGGTATTCAAGTTCATTTCTAATCGAATTTTTCGATTTATTTTTAGCTGGCGGCTTTACTTTAAAGCTTGCCAGCTAACTTCAAATTCATCTTCTAATGATGTTGCCAGTATTTGCTTATAAGCTTTGTTTATTGGTGATGCGATTAGCTTTCTTAACTCGTCACCAGTCTGGGTAAATTTATAGTAACTGAGTACTAAGTCATTACTTTTTGCTTTTAAAACCAAGCGTTGATTCATAAAGCTCAGTATTAGTTCTTGACCAGCTTTTAAAACCGCCGATTCGATTTCTTTTCGATACAGTAAGTTAATATCCATTAGGGTCAGAATGTCAGGAAAGCTAACTGGGGTTTTCCCTAAGTTAAATGACACCTTATTACCTTTTCTAAGTAAATCAAACAGCGAGGGTTTCTTGTAAAAGCCGAGTAAAATTAAGTGGCTGTTGTCTTTTTCGTTGAATCCACACAATGATGTACAGCGCTGAAGAGCATCTGCTTCACGTTGAGTCATGTGTTTAAGGGTTTGTAGGCTTTTAATCGAAAAGGTGCCTGGCGATACTGTTTCACCTGCTAAAATTTTTGCCCACAGCTTTTGCATTGAGGAATTAGCTGTGTCTTCACATAAACTTATAAATCGCTCTATCCAATCAAAATCGGGCTGTTGTTGACCCGTGACATCCGGGCAAAACGCCATAGCCATCGCCATGATGGTTTCAATGTTTTCTTGGCGTTTAATAAATTGAATTTCTTGGCGAGTGTGGGCGCGCTCCAATAAGCTTGCTTGCGCTTTAATCTGATAGGCTAATTGCTGCTGACCTTGTGCCGAGTAGCTATCATCGCTCGCATGGTTAATCTTAGCCGATGATGCCTTATGAATCGGGTAGCCAAGTTGATTTTCTATAATATTAGCAAGATTAACTCTCGCTTGAGCCGCTTTCACTGTCATTGGGAGCAATAGCCTTGTTTGTTGTTGCTAACTGCGCATGGGTTTTGATGTTATTGAGCGCCAGTTTCACTGTGTTGTTGAGAATATACTGGCTTAATAATGCAAGGTAGCCACCAATGATAGGAGTATTTACTTCACCTTGTAACGAGCACTCAATATTTATTTCATTACCAGCACCTGTAAATTGGATCGTTCCTTGGGCTATATGCTCTTTATTAAATAAAATATTAAAAGTAAGTTGTTCATTATTCTGTTGTGTTATTGTCATTTCGCCATCGCCGAAACGGCTTTGCCAAAATTGGTGTGCCCCAACGCCTTGGCTTGGCTCTAAAACCGTAAACTTGATGCTGGGATCTACGCTTTTCCATGGTTGCCATTTATGCCATTGATTAAAGTCACCGACTAGTTTCGCTATTTCTGAGCTGCTAGCAGTGACCTGTATTGATTTATGAACCGTATAGCGTTGAGAAAGCAATAGCCCAACGACAAGCATAACTAGCGCACTGAGAAATAGGGCTTTTAGAGTTAAAACAAAAAATTTTATCATTTTACCTCGGGCAATAGTTTTATATCTTTCATAACATTATACGTAACCTAGGCTATAATTTATCTGATATGACTATATATGTTCTGATAAATGTATCATAGTTAAGTGACTGAGAGAATTTTATGCATCACTGTAAAATGTTGGTATTTTTACTAGGGTTGCTCTAAGGAATTATTAATGGCATCAGAAAGTAACGACTTTTTGTTTAGTGACCAAGATGAGGAGCAGCTTGTTGAAGAGACTGTCTCTGAGTTTTGGGACGTATTAATAGTCGACGACGATCCTGAGATACATTCAGTGACGAAGTTAGCGCTTTCTGGCGTTGAGTTCTGGGATAAAGGCTTACGATTCCACCACGCCTATTCAGGTTCAGAAGCGCTTGAATTACTTAAAAGTAACCATTCCATTTCGGTAATTTTACTTGATGTGGTTATGGAATCAGATGATGCTGGCCTGCAAGTTGTAAAGCAGGTACGAGAGTGCCTCAATAATCACAATGTGCGGATTATTTTACGTACCGGTCAACCAGGCTATGCACCTGAAGAAAAAGTGATCCGTGAATACGATATCAACGACTACAAAACAAAAACAGAACTTACTCGTAGTAAACTTATCACAGCCCTAGTAACAGCAATTCGCTCTTATGAACAAGTTTGTCAGCTCGAATTTCAAAGCCGTGCTTTAAATAATATTTTGTATGCATCTAAGGCAATTCTTGGTTTTACTGATATTAAAGCGTTTTCGATGGCGGTTATTAAACAGCTTTCGATTATTTTAGATTGCGAACCACAAGGGCTCTTGTGCGGCTCAATTGAAGATGACAATCAGGTTTATGTGCTAGGTGGCTGCGCTGAATACAATGAGTTTATAGGTCAAGGCATTGAACAACTTGATGATGGCCGTATTATCATGCAAGTCAATAACTGCCTAGCCCAAGGTGAGCATCAGCATACAGATGTAGACAGTACGTATTTATTAAAAAGCAAAAACCGCCAAGCAGCTATTTACCTTGAAACTGAGCACACGCCAAGTCCTTCACAACTGCAATTTGCAGAGATATTCTTAACGAACGTCAGTGTAGGTCTTGATAATGTTCGATTATTCAACCGTTTACGTGATGCAGCTTATAAAGATGTATTAACTGGTTTATCGAATCGTAACGATTTTATGAATAAGGTGGAGCGCTACTACCAGCCGGGCAAAAATGACTTTGTCTTTTTACTAATTGATGTTTCGCAATTCTCTGATATCAACAATGGCTTAGGGCAAGAAATCGGTAATTTATTACTAAATGCAATTGTTGATAGGCTACAACAAGAATACCCTAATGCAGAGCTTATCTCGCGCATTGGTGCAGATGTTTTCGGTTTGTTGTTGGCTGCTGATAAATGCGATATTGAGTTACTTCGTGAGCATTTAAGTTTACCATTTAATGCTGGCGAGCATATTTTGCCAATCAACTTTAACATTGGCTTATGTTATCAAGGTGACTTTCAGCAAGCAGGGATCGAGACTTTAAAACTAGGTTACATTGCTTTAAACCAAGCTAAAAAACAATCTGCTGAAACGGTGGTGACTTATACCCCAGACATGGAAGAGAAAATGGCTTGGCGTTTAGGGATCATTAGACAGCTTCGTCAAGACTTCGAACAACGTAAATTAGAGGTTTGGTTTCAGCCGCAACTTGATTTAAATACTCTAGAAATCATAGGTTGTGAAGCGCTACTGCGTTGGCCATCAGGTAATGGTCAGTATATTTCACCAGCGATTTTCGTTCCGATGGCTGAAGATGCTGGTTTAATTGTTGATATAGGGCAATGGGTGCTAGAGCAAGCATGTATGCAGCAAAAGCGCCTTGAAGCAATGGGCTTTGCAATCAGTATTGCCGTAAATGTTTCAGTACCGCAGTTTAAAGTTAAAGGCTATGCTCAACAAGTAAAAGACACGCTTATTAAATACGATGTAAAACCGCAGTTTATTGAACTCGAAGTGACCGAAAGCGTGGTTATGGATGAGCTAGCTAATGTGATCACCACATTAAAAGAACTTAAAGAGTTTGGTATTGAGATTGCAATTGATGACTTTGGTACTGGCTTCTCGTCGTTAAGCTATTTGCAAAAACTACCATTAGACAGACTAAAAATTGATCGCGACTTTATCAAAGATTTACCTGGTCAAGATTGTCAGGCGATTGCTGCGTTAATTATTTCTCTTGGCGCAAGGTTAGGCTTAAAAACCATTGCAGAAGGGGTTGAAACACAAGCGCAAGCAGATTATTTAGCTCAGCTTGGCTGTGATGAAGTGCAAGGCTTCATGTACGCTAAGCCTATGCCAGAAAAAGAGTTAATTACTTACCTGCAAGCTAAGCAATAGCCAGTTCCAGTCAGTGCATACAAATTAAACAGCGCCCTCCCATGTGAAGGGCGTTTTGTTTTCTATAATAATCTATAAGACTGAGGTATAATTCGCCCCTTTTGTTAGCAGAGTACACTTTATGAGCGCATTAAAAGCCGAGCGAGGCCTGTTTTCTTACCCTAAATATTGGGCTGAATGCTATGGCACGGCGCCATTTTTACCAACCACTCGTGCAGAAATGGACGCGTTAGGCTGGGATAGCTGTGACGTGATCATTGTAAGTGGTGATGCGTATGTAGATCACCCAAGCTTCGGTATGGCTGTGATTGGGCGTATGCTTGAGTCACAGGGTTTTCGTGTGGGTATTATTGCGCAGCCTGACTGGAACTCAAAAGATGCCTTTATGGCGTTAGGTAAGCCTAACTTATTCTTTGGTGTTACAGCGGGTAATATGGACTCGATGATCAACCGTTATACTGCTGAAAAGCGTATGCGTCATGATGACGCTTATACGCCGGGTAACATAGGCGGTAAACGTCCTGACCGTGCGGTAGTTGTATACAGCCAACGCTGTCGCGAAGCTTATAAAGATGTGCCACTGATCATTGGTGGTATTGAGGCGAGTTTACGCCGTATTGCTCATTATGATTATTGGCAAGAAAAAGTACGCCGTAGTGTATTGTTTGATGCTAAAGCTGACATTTTAATTTACGGTAACGCTGAGCGCCCACTTGTTGAAGTTGCCCACCGTATTGCTGCGGGTGAGTCGGTTGAGACAATTCAAGATATTCGTGGTACTGCGGTTATTCGTAAAGAACCATTACCGGGTTGGCGTGGTAGTGACTCAACTGCAATAGATAAAATCGGTAAGATTGATCCAATTCCAAACCCGTATGGCGCAGATGATGTGGGTTGTAGTAAATCTGAATTTAAAAAAGCAGGTATTGATTTAAGTGCCGAGGCGGCTAAGCCAATCACGATTCAGCCTGCTCGTCCTAAGCCATGGGAAAAGACCTACGTTAAGCTACCAGCATATGAGCAAGTAAGTGTGAATAAACCGCTTTATGCTCACGCCTCGCGTATTTTGCACCAAGAAACAAACCCAGGTTGTGCGCGTGCGTTATTTCAACGCCATGGCGACCGCTCTATTTGGGTAAATCCGCCTGCATTTCCGCTTGAAACTGAAGAAATGGATGGCGTATTTGGTTTGCCATATCAGCGTATTCCGCACCCAAGCTACGGCGATGAAAAAATCCCAGCTTATGAAATGATTAAAACCTCGGTGAACATCATGCGAGGCTGCTTTGGTGGTTGTTCTTTCTGTTCAATAACAGAACATGAAGGACGTATTATTCAAAGCCGTTCTGAGCAATCAATTATTGATGAAATTGAGCAAATTCGTGACAGAGTACCGGGCTTCACTGGGGTTATTTCTGACTTAGGCGGACCGACCGCGAATATGTATAAGTTGCGCTGTAAGAGCAAAAAGGCAGAGAGCACGTGTCGTCGTTTATCATGTGTTTATCCTGATATCTGTAAGCACATGGACACGGATCACACCCCAACGATTGAGCTTTATAAAAAAGCTCGAGATGTAAAAGGTGTGAAGAAAATCTTGATCGCGTCTGGCGTACGTTATGACTTAGCCGTAGAAGACCCTCGCTACGTAAAAGAGTTGGTTACCCATCACGTAGGCGGGTACTTAAAAATTGCCCCTGAGCACACTGAAGATGGTCCATTATCTAAGATGATGAAGCCGGGCATGGGAGCTTACGATAAGTTTAAAGAGCTATTTGATAAATACTCAAAAGAAGCGGGTAAAAAGCAGTATTTGATCCCGTATTTTATTTCTGCTCACCCAGGAACGAAAGACGAAGACATGGTGAATATGGCGCTATGGTTAAAGGCTCATGACTTTAAGCTTGATCAAGTACAAAACTTTTATCCATCGCCGATGGC
The DNA here is from genome assembly GCF_005887195.1 of Pseudoalteromonas sp. S1650. Classification (NCBI taxonomy): domain Bacteria; kingdom Pseudomonadati; phylum Pseudomonadota; class Gammaproteobacteria; order Alteromonadales; family Pseudoalteromonadaceae; genus Pseudoalteromonas; species Pseudoalteromonas sp. S1650. The sequence goes on from NZ_PNDF01000070.1 coordinate 13,953, forward strand.
CAATGCAACCACAATTTATCACACTGAGATGAACTCGCTGCGCAATATTAAGAACAATACTGAGCAAGTGCCTGTTCCAAAAGGCGCACGCCAGCGTCGCTTACACAAAGCGATTTTACGATACCACGATCCTGCTGGTTGGCCGATGATTCGTGAAGCACTAAGAAAAATGGGCAAAGCGAATTTAATTGGTAAAGGGCCGAATTGTTTGGTTCCTGAAGAAGGTCGAAACGAGAAAACTGCTAAAGGTAAGGGCGGTAAAGGCCGTGCAGCTCTGACTCGTCATACCGGTTTTAGCCAGTTTAAAAAGGCCAATACCAAACCTAGAGTAGGTAAAAATAAGCAGCGTGCAAAGTAAAAGATATAAATACGGCCCATAAAGGGCTAATGCTGATCAGTTAAGAATATTTTTATGATCACTTGACTGATCTTTTCATAGCTTCAAAATCCGATATTAGAAATAATATCGGATTTTTTATGTC
>NZ_PNDF01000071.1:0-23141 GCF_005887195.1 Pseudoalteromonas sp. S1650
ACAAGAGCCCTAGCGCCAATTACTTGGCCGGTTAAATGGTCAACAAAATTGATCCACCCGAGAAAACCAATTACCGTTAATGTGTGCTATTAGTTACGCTTACGTTGTAGATAGCATCCAACCCTTTTTTGCTGTGGCCAATCATCAACTCGGCAACTTCTTGCGTCGTGATGGCCGACATACGCGTTCGCATCGTTCTGCGAAGATCATGCATAGACCAATGTTCCATCTCAACACCAAGCGATCTGCGAGCCCAGATTTTCACATTGTTAGGAATAGTGGTATCAAAGCCATTTGTGGCAAGCTCTTCTTGTCCGTTCGCGGGAAACAAGTAAGTTGATTTACTCATCTGCATCGCCAGTTCAATCAGCTCAATAGCAGGCCTAATCAATGGCCGCATGATTGGCGCTCCAATTTTCTCACCTTGTTTACGGATCTCTATAGGCACTGTCCACATTGCAGATTGCAAGTCAAAGTGATGCTTTTCAGCTTGAATGAGTTCGCCCTTGCGACCGCCCAATAGCAGAAGCAGTTTTATGTAGATGCGGTTCTTCTCAGTGATTTTTGACTCGTGCAAATAGCGCCAAAGTATCCTGATCTCGTTGTCATTTAGCACCCGAGTTCGTTTGCCTTTCTTACCGCCGACCTTTTTTGCTGTGATCCCAGCGGCAGCGTTAATTTCCAAAATTGGTTCATCAATCAGCCAGTCATAAATCATGGGGTTTTAGTGGTTGTATATGCCTTTTGACATATATCCTATCTTTTTCACTGTTAGTGCATCATTCTTTCTGTAATTTCGCCTGAGCTGGAAAAGGTGCAGGTCAAAGTTTATCCTTTTGATTTACCGACCAAAGTAAATTGAAAGAGGAACCACAATGACCTGCGATATACAGGATAGATCGATTGGCGATGTTTTGGAATTATTGATTGAGCAAGGCTTGGACGGTACAGCCGAAGCGATCAGTATTTTACTCAATGAAGCCATGCGGTTAGAGCGAGAGCGGCACCTTGGAGCAGGCCCCTGGGAGCGTTCAGAAGAGCGCCAAGGTTACGCCAACGGTTATAAGAAAAAGTCGCTACAGAGCCGATTCGGGATGCTCGATTTAAGTATACCGCAAACCCGCGACACGGATTTTTATCCAAGTAGTTTAGAGCGAGGTTTACGCTCTGAGAAAGCGCTGAAGCTGGCATTAGCAGAAATGTATGTGCAAGGCGTGTCGACGCGTAAAGTGGCACGTGTGACTGAAGAGCTGTGCGGTTTTGAAATCAGCTCTACTCAGGTAAGTCGCGCCGCACATGAGCTTGATGTACATTTGCAGCAATGGCGAGAGCGGCCGCTTGGCAATTTCCCGTATGTCGTGCTTGATGCACGTTATGAGAAAGTACGACACGGTGGCTCTGTAATTGATTGTGCCGTTTTAGTCGCGATGGGCGTCAATGAATCAGGACATCGAGAGCTTTTAGGTTGCTCGGTATCGCTTTCAGAGCAAGAAGTCCATTGGCGAGATTTTTTGCTCAGCCTGAAAGATAGAGGTCTGCACGGCATGAAACTCTTTGTTAGCGACGCCCATGAAGGGCTAAAAGCGGCACGCAAGAGTGTATTTCCGAGTGTACCGTGGCAGCGTTGCCAGTTCCACTTGCAACAAAACGCGCAAAGCTATGTGCCCAAGCAGGCCATGAAAGCACAAGTGGCGGACGACATTCGCAGTGTCTTTGATGCAAAAACACCGGATGAAGCAAAACGCCACATTGAGTTGCTCTGTAAGAAGTATGAGAAAAGCGCGCCTAAGCTCGCAGTATGGGCCGAAACGGCGCTTCCTGAAGGGTTAGCTGTATTAGCTTTGCCTGCGGGGCATCGTCGCCGTTTGAGAACAACCAACGCACTTGAGCGCGTGAATAAAGAAATCAAACGCCGTACGCGCGTTGCAACTTTATTTCCAAACGAGGCCTCTGCCTCAGATTAGTCACAGCGGTGATTATGGAGATATCGGACGAATGGAGCTCTGGTAAAAAGTACCTGACCATGGATGGAGCTGAATAGGTGAAATCAGAGGGTAAACTGGAAATTACAGACGAATTGTTGCTTTATCTTTTCATTGTTGATAAAATCAACACTGTGAAAAATTAATCAAGGAGTAGAGGTGTGTACAGAATACTTTTAACACTTATGCTTGCAGGTGCATTATTAGGTGTATCGAACGCGGCAATAGCGGATATAGAGAGTGAACTAGTAACTTACCGCATTGTAACGGAAGATTCAGAAGAAATCCGCGAGGAAACTAACGCGGTTTCCCCAAATGATGTTATCGAATATGAGCTGCGTTACACGAATGTATCTGAACGCCCAATAACAGGGTTGCGTATTGTAGGCCCTATTCCAACCGAAACAACTTATATAGCTAACTCTGCAAGCGCTTCAATTATGACCTCTCTTGAGGTGAGTATTGATGGCGGGACTTCTTTTGCAGCTGAGCCTCTGATTGTTACAGATAGCTCTGGCACGCAAACAGAAATATCTGCGGATGAATACACTCAAATTCGGTGGAATTCCTTAGTTGGAATTCAACCCGGAGAAACACACGTATTTACATATCGCGTAGTGGTGAACTAATTGCTAACGGTTTGTTGTGTGTATTAGAGAGCGAATTGGTAGTTCTATTCGCTCAAAATAGTAACAGCCCTTGGTGCTAAGCGCTTTCGTGAAAAATAGGGAAATAAATTATAATTATGACGAACTTTAAGTCCAACAGCTCTCACGTTGGAAGATTTGTTCTTGCTTTAGGTGTGCTTTTGTTAATGCTTGTTGCACAAGCATCTGCAATGGCAGCTACGCCTGCGGGAACCGATATTCGAAACAGAGCTACCGTTACTTATGAGGATGTTAACGGTAATCAATACTCGGCTCAATCAAATGAATCAATTGTTACGGTAGCTGAAGTATATTCAGCAACAATTGAAAACGATAGCAACCTGAATGGTGCACCAGGGCAAACGGTTTACTTTAGCCATACCCTTGTAAATACAGGTAACGCAATCGATACCTTTAACCTCTCTGGTTTTGCTGGGTCTGATGCAGCAACTCCGGGTGCAGCCTACAGCGTGTATCTGGACCAGAACGGTAATGGTTTGCCAGATGCGGGCGAATCTATTGTTACTCAAGTTACGTTAAACCCAAATCAGCAAGTACAGCTGATTCTTGCTGTGCCTGTTCCTGCGGCAGCAACGCTAGGTACACAAATAGATTCCACTATACTTGTGCAATCTGTTGGCGGTGGTGCGGGTGTGGTTCTCGATATCGGAACGAACAGCGATGCTGGTACTTATGATTCAGATAGCGATGGTACACCTGATGGTAACGATAGCCTAAACAACGTAGTTACGGTTACTACGGATGCCGTTTTAGTTGCAACTAAAACAGCGGTAGTAAACGCAGCCACTAACACTGTTCGCTATACCTTACAAGTAGCTAATACGGGTGGGAATACGGCTGAGAATGTAAATATATTCGATACTATTCCGACTAATAGTAGCTTTGTGGAAGTAAATGCAATTAATGGTTTGTTAGCATCTAATGGCGATACATTCCGTGATGCCGCCGGCGTTGATACGGCAATACCAAGCGATCCTACTACTATTGTGCTAACCGAAGTTGATGAGCCTGCGGGCATTGATATGAACGGTAACGGTATATCGGGTGAAACTGCGGTTGATGGTATTTTCTTCAACAATGCTTCGATGGCTCCGGGTACTACGGTATCAATTACTTTCACAGTATCATTTGACCCAACGGCAGTTAGTGCAGGTTCACAAATTCGTAACGTGTTTGTTGCGCAAGGTGATACTGATGGCGGTGGTACTCCAAATGATCCGGTACCTTCGAATAGCACAACAACTACTGTAGGCCAAATCTACACGGTTGATGTATCGGATACTGGTGATGCAGCGGACGACGATGGCTCAGTTAACGATATCGCGCGTCAAGATACTGCTGGTGCTGGTTCTACTGTTGGTTTTGCTAACGTGATTACCAACAATGGTAACGGTACAGACATTATCGATTTTGAACTTTTGAACGACGCAGGTGCGGCTTATGCCGGCGCTACTGCGCTTCCTGCGGGTGCGCAAGTGTTCCCTGCGGGTACACAGTTCTCATTCTGGAACGAAGCAGGAACAGTGCAGTTAACCGATACCAATGGTAACGGCCGTGCTGATACTGGCGAGCTGGCTCCAGGCGCAAGTTTACGTATCCAAGTAAAAGCACGACTGCCGGCTGGATTTTCTGGTACCGGACCTTTTGTTGCGACTATGCGTGCTACATCAGCAAACGATCCTTCGGCCACTCCAGCCAGTAACACTAAACTTGAAGTTTTAGGTCAAATCTCAGCTCCAACAGTGGATTTGGCAAACAGCTATAGTGTTGATCTTGTTGATGCTGGCGTGGATGCTGATGCATTTAGTGCAACTACACCAATCACGACAGAAACCGCACAGGTTGGTGGTACAGCCACGTTCCCATTGTTCTTAGCGAACAACTCGGGTAATTCGCAATCGTTTTTCTTACAGTCAACTTTGCCTGCGGGATGGTCGGTAACTTTCCGTGAGTTGGGTATTGATTCGAACGGCGATGGCGTTATTAACAATGCTGCAAATGCCGGGAATACGGTTTCTTCTTCACCGGCATTGCCAGGTGGCGCGGTTTATCACTATGAAGCAGTTGTACAAGTATCTGCAGTGGTATCGCAATCACTTGCTGAGTTTACAGGTGCTGTGGGTGGTGTGAACGGTGATGATATTGGTGGTGCGTATCCGATAATTTTCACGGTTGCCTCTACTTCTGATGGCGCTGTTACCGATACCAAGCTTGATGCGGTTGATGTTACGGCTAATCGGAATATTGATGTAACTCCGGATGGTGCGAACCAAATTCAACCGGGCGGTAATGTAACGTATTCACACATAATCGCAAACATTGGTAACTCAACAGAAGCACTTGAAATTACAGGCCAAAATAGCTTGGCTGCCGATGGTTGGTCGAACAACACGCAGTTGTTTGTTGATACCACCGGCAATGGCGAACCTGATGCTTGGGTGCAGATTAATAACCTAGTTACAGGTACTGTATTTGCTCGTTCACCTTCTGGCACGATTATGCAGATTGAGGTTGATAATAGTGGTGCAAACCCTGTAATCACCTTAGAGCCTGCACAGCGTTTAGATGTACGTGTAATTGTGTATGCTCCAGCGGCAGCACCAGCTGGCAATATCGATCAGTTTACTCTAACTGCTTCGAATGCCAACGTTACAGGCACAGCAATAGATAGTTCTGAAGTTATTGTTGGTCAGTTGCGTTTGCAAAAATCAGCTTTCGTTGACACGAGCTGTGCATGTGCAGGTGGATCGCCAACTTGGCCAGCTGATAACTTGTTTGAAGCAAATCCAAGTGGAACGGTATTACCAGAGCAGTGCATTGTTTGGCGCTTAACAACGGTGAACGAAGGTAGTGCAGCAGCGCAAAACGTTGTGATTTCTGATGCAACAACTGCCTTTACAACCTTCCAGAATGCTCGTGATGCAATTCGTTTATCTGATGGTAATGCTGTACCTAATAGTGGTACAGCTCCTGAAGTTAATTGGAATGTAGGTAACTTGCCTTCGGGTGACCAAGCCACAGCTCAATTCTGTGTAGTGGTTAATTAATACTTAAAGCCGTTGTGCGCGCTGTGTGAATACAGTGTGTGCAACGGCTTTATTTTTTAATGCGCTCTTGGAACGAGAGCTTATTAAAAAATAAGAAATAAAAAACTAAAATTATAACTTTGTTACCTGGATGGTACAGGCATGTGGAAAGTAGCAACCTACACGTTTTATGCTTTATTGCTGTTGGCAAGCTTTGCAGTGGATGCAAATACGCCACCGAATACTGCAATATACAATCAAGCGCACGCTTCTTATTATGACGAAGAGTTTGGCATTACTCATGAAGTGATTTCGAATACTTCGCGAGTGATGGTTGGACATAGCTATAGTTTTATTCTTGATGACGAGAAGATAAAATATGTTGCCCCCGCGCAGCAAGTTCATTTTGACCACATTGTTACCAACACTGGAAACTCTATTGATAGCTACACGCTTTTGTTTGAAAACCTTGAAGGTGATGATGGCGAATTAGTAAATTTACGTGCTTACCATGACGTGAATGCTAACGGTGTTGTGGATGCTGGCGAACCAGAAATTAGTTCTATTCAAAATCTTGAACCTGACGCTAGTGTTAATATCGTTGTACTCGGTAACACGCGAGCTAATCAACGGAATAATGATGAAATCGATATATTAGTGACGGTAACATCGCAGCATGATGCGAGCGATGTTAAAGCAGTTACCGATAAAGCGATTGTTCGTGAAGGTGCGATTTTTACTTTAAATAAATTCTCTCACCAGCAATGTGAAGCGCCATTAACGGCCGGAGAGTTGATTCATTACAGCATTGAATTTTCTAATACAGGCACCTCACTTCCAAGCCCGCGGACGATTTCACTTGACGGTGTGCCTTATCAAGGCGTTGTGTTGGAGGATAAAATTCCAGCAAATACTTTCCTACTTCCTAATCAAGATTTAGATGTTTCACCTATTCAAGCTATTCCATTGGTGCGCTTGAGTGGCTCTGAATCGCAAAACTGGCAGCCATACGAGAGTTGGGATGGCACGGTTCCCGCCGTGAGTTTTGGATTGCTTATTCCGGTTGCGAACGTGCAGCCTAACCAATCGGGTAGTGTTTCTTTTGCGGTTCAAATAGAGCCCGGTGTTTCTAATAACACAATGATATACAACCAAGCTGAAATTGACTTTTCGGGTACGAACAGTGACATTTTATTTTCGAATCGAGTGTGTAACTCAGTAGCCGCCCAGAATGTACCCGAGATTCGTTTTCAATCTGCTCGGCCAGAAATGGTGGCAAGTGGGCAGGTGAAACATAGTAATGATGCTCACTTTATGGATACCAGCATATATTCGATGCCCGGTGAGCAAAGTTATGATGCGTTGCTGGATGGTGTTTTTCTTCGATTAGTAGCCTCTCAACTAAATCGGGATCTTGATAAACACGATTTCGTTCACGAAAATGGCGTTGAACTTTTATTAGCACGGGTTGAATCACAGCTGAGTGGTGATTCGGTTCAAGTAGTCATGAAAGAAACTGAACGGAATTCAGGTGTATTTAGAAGCTTGCAACCATTGGTTCTTAGCGGTATTCGTACAGCCGATGGTGAAATATGTTCGAGCAGTGCAACTGCCGCATCGGCTTTCGAATTCACATCTACTACTACTACCAACGAAGTTCTAGGCCAAGGTTGTTATTTGAACAGCGCTTTTGGCGATATTCTGAATGTTACGTTTGATGTGCCAGTTGAACAGGCTGCTGGCTTTGGCCAACGCATGATTCGCGTTTCTGATGTTGCTGCAGTTGAACCTTCGGGGCGTGTTTTTGATACGTCTTCGGGGAAAGCGGTTAATGGCGCACTGGTAAGCTTGTTTCAATCGAAGCAAGTGTTCTCGAATGCAGGCCCTAGTGCATGTGCATCGCTTACTGCGGAAGACTTTGAACCTGCTCGAGATCGATTTACTGGTGAGGTAATTCCTGCGTTCGATAGTGGGAGCATGAACCGAAGTGGGAATTCCGATGGATTGTACAGTTTTGCGCGTGCGGCAACAGACCATTGCTATTACATTGGTGTAACTCCGCCTGATGGCTATGAGTTTCCATCAAGTGTTTCACCTATTTCCTTACGCGCATTTTCTTCAAACTTAGGCGAGCATTCTTATGGCTTAATTGGTTACCTCGGTGACGGTGGTAGATTACAGCCTGTTGGCGACGGAATGACCACTACCAACGAACAAGGGGACTCAAAAGGGGCTTTTTCTCTTGGTTTAGCTTGGTTTCCTGATATTCCATTAGACCCTGAAGATTCACTTGTGGCGGGTGAATTGTTTCTAGAGAAAACGGTAGATACCGAAGTTATTGCTGCTGGTGATTATGTGTCTTATCGATTGAGTATTAGCAACTCAAGCGCTGTTCCGTTGTTAGGTTTCCGCATCGTTGATAAGCCTGCTTACGGGCTTCGCTACGAATCAGGGACCGCTCGAATGACAGTAGGGAACGGTGTGGCGATAGAGTTACCAGATCCCGTTCGTGATGAGGGCGGTTATTTAGTGTTTCCTCGAATACGTGATGAAAACGGGGCGAATTTATTATTGGAGCCAGGTGCTACGCTTGATATTACGTATGTAATGCGCGCGTCGGTAGCTGTAAATAATGGTCGATTAGTTAACCAAGCCAATGTAACTGCTCGTAACGAGGGTGGCTTTTTATTTACATCAAATGAAGCAGAAGCTTCAGTGACGGTTCGGAACGAGGGAGTTTTATCTGATCGCGGTATTATATTTGGTAAGGTGTTTGTAGATACTACGTGCTCAAGTACTCAGGAGCTCGGTGAGTGGGTTATTCCTGGTGTACGTTTGTATCTACAAGATGGAACATGGGTAGTAACCGACGAAGATGGCATGTTTAGTATTCACGGTTTACGCCCAGGTTTAAAAACACTTGCTGTCGACCCTGCCACAATGCCGGCTGGCGTTACTTTAAAACCGATCACAACACGTCACGCAGGAGATGGAACAAGCCGGTTCGTTGATTTAGTACCCGGAGAAATGCATCGAGCTGATTTTGCCATTGCGTGCCCTGATGCTCGGAATATCGTTCGTGTGCGGGCGGATATTGAAGCGCGTAGAGAAAACGCAAATAGTGAGTGGGTTTACGATAGTATTCTCGCCAATGATCCTCTGCGCAACAGAGCTGCTGGAACACGTATTCGAAGTGCCGGTGCTGGTGGTGATTTAGGTAGTGGCTTTTACGATGAAACGTTGAGCCGTGGTTTGGACCCGATGCGGTCTGCTGAGCGCGAGACGCCACAAACTTCAATAGCTGAAGGGCAACTCACTTCACCGTTGGCCGATGCTCCTGAGATGCTTGAATCTGTTGATCAAGCTCGTATTATTACCAGTGAACAAGCAACAGCAGGCGTGGTACTGTGGCCTGAAAACGGCGTTAGCCGCGATGGCCGTTTGCAGGTTGTTGTGCAAGCGGGCGTTACACCAGAGTTGACTATTAATGGCAAGGCAGTAGCGAAAGAGCAGCTCGGTGAGCAAATCGAAAATATTTCTGAGCAAGGGCAAGTTGTAACTTGGTATGGCTTGCAGTTTACGCCAGGCGAGAACCATGTTGTTGTTCAAGCGGTAGACCCCTTTGGTAATTTACGCACGCTTATTGATACTATGATTGTGCGCCCGGGATCGGCAAAAGCCCTGCAGTTAACCGCTCAGGATGAACCGTTTTTTGCTGATGGCGGCACAACTCGTATGCCGATTACAATTGAGCTGTTTGATAGTGAGGGCTATCACGCAAGTGGTTCTAATGTAGTTACTTTATTAGGTAATGATTTACGTTTTGCGGAAGCGGATTTGCAACCGGATACCATGGGCCAACAGGTACGCATAGTTGATGGGAAAGGGACTATTCATCTACTTAGCTCTTTTCAAACAGGCTCTCGAGATGTGCATGCTCGCTTTAACGATTTGAACGACAGTATTGCGGTGCAGCAAATAACACCAGTCCGCGAACTTTTCGCTACGGGTTATATTTCAGCGAAAAAAGTTTGGGGTGATTTTACCAATAATGGTGATGTTCCAGCCGATATTGAATCAATCGAACAAGAACAATCGGGTTTAGAGAGCGGTATGTTTGTAACGGGCTCTGTAGGTGAACGTACAACCCTAACGTTGGCTTTTGATAGCGAACGCGCATTGAGTGATGAAGAAGAGATACGCCGTGATCTTAACCCTGGTGATTATTATCCGGTTTCTGGTGATGCATCTATTCGTGGGTATGATGCAAAAAGCCAAAGCCGTGTGTATGCTCGTGTAGAACGTGGTGCGAGTTCGTTACTTTGGGGCGATTTTGTTACTGATGCGAATACGGATTTCCAAGATGTTGGGCGTATTCAGCAAATTCTAACGGGGGCCAATCTCACTTTTGATAATCAAACGACTCGGCTTCAGTTGTTTGGTGCGAAAGTTGATTATCAGCAAGTAACTGAAGAAATTCGGGGTAACGGTACGGCATTGTTGTACCAAACTTCAGCGCCGCCAGTTCGTGAATCTGAAATTATAGAATTTATTGTTCGCGATAGAAATAATCCTGGATTAGTTATAGAGACACGGCCGCTGCGCCGAGGCGTTGATTACTCGATAAATTATTTCACGGGTGATTTACGTTTCTTTGATGTCATTCCCTCAGTTGACGATGAGTTCAACCCTGTATTTTTACGTATTACCTACAATGTTGATGGTAGCAGTGTGGATTACGATGTGTATGGTGCGCGCTTGCAGCATAAGCTTTCTGATTCTTTGACCCTAAGCGGCAGCTTCACTGAGAACTCACATGATATTGACGGTTATAGTTTATCGAGTGTTACTTCGCTTTATGAATTGGGGAATCGCACGCGTGCTTTTGCTTCATACGGGCGGATGCAAAATCTAATTGATGAAGATGGCGATGCTTTGAGCGTTGGTTTGCAACACCAATGGGAAAACGGCAGCTTTACTGATATTCGTTGGGCTCGCGCTAATGATGGCTTCCGTAATCCTACCTCAGGTATTGGTGAAGCTAGAGAAGAACTGCGCGCTGAACATGAACAGCAAATTTCTTCACGAACTTCTGCTCGATTTGAAGCTCGAAAAACACAAGATTTGAGCACTGATGCAGAACAAAGTAGCGTTGCTTTTCTCGCGCTACGCCAGTTTGATAATGTTCGGGCTACCGTAGGTTCGCGTGCTATTGAGCAGCGGGATACTGACGGGGATGATCGTTTTGGCACTTATATTTTAGGTCTGGCGAGTGGTTTTGATGTGTTTGGTAAACCGCTAACGCTTGGTGCGGAATATGAGCAAGCGTTTAGCGACTCAAGTAAGCAACGGATAGCCGCAGATGCTGATCTGGCGATTACGCAGAATACAGGTTTTTATGCTCGTTATGAGTTCTTGAATAGCATTGCGGGAATGAATCAAATTACCTCGGATGTAGAAACGGAGCAGTTTGTTGCGGGTGTTCGTACGCGGGCATTTAGTAATACCGACCTATTCTCTGAATACCGCTTGCGTGGTGCCCAAGATGGGCAGGACGTAGCGTTAGCGAATGGTGTTCGTTCTGCCTTTGAAATCGAACCAGGGTTAACTTGGAGCCCGTCGGTGGAATGGATTCGGGTACTTGATGGTAATGAGAGCCAAGCCGCTACGGCATATTCTTTAGGTTTCGAGGATATTCGGTCGGCGAATCGGCGAACGCTTGGACGAGTTGAAACTCGGTTCGGTAACGGCCGCCGTTATTACGGTGTTTCCTTGGCCAATATTTGGCGTATTTCGCAGAATTGGTCAGGTGTGATTCGGAATGATATGCGGGTTCAATATTCTGATACAGAATCACGAAATGGCGATCATATTGTAACGCTTGGTTTTGCTCGTCGGCCTCGACTCGATAACAAGCATCATTCAATGTTCATGTATCAATGGCGTAAACATTGGGGCGGCGATTTAGGGCCAGATCGCGTTGCTCATGTATTAAGCAATCACCATAACTTGGAATTGAAAGCCGATCTTGTGCTGTCGGGCCGAATTGGTGGTAAGTGGCAATCATTTGAGCAAAATGATTTAGCGCTAAGCAATGCTATTTATATTGCTGATGGTCGGGTTATTTGGGGTGTGACTCGGCGTTTAGATATCGATGTTCGCGCTGGTATTATGAGTGCTCGTGATGAGAATGAGCAACGCTTTAGTTATGGAATAAGCGCTAACTATTTGATTAGAAAGAATCTGCGTATGGGTGTTGGTTATAATGTACGTGGCTTTAAAGATAATGATTTAGATCCTGAAGGCTATAATGCGCAAGGCCTCCATATTGGCTTGGATTATAAAATTAGCGCTGATGATTTTGCCTGGATTGGCAATACAGCTGCCGGCATACGTTCGTTTATTGGAGCAAACTAATGAAAAAGAAACCATTATTGAGCATGTTATTTCTTGTGGGGGCTTTATCAGGTTGCGCCAGTATGGATGAACTGTATGCTGATTACGATTTAATGTGTGAAGCACCCCAAGCGCCTTTTAATTCTGTGGTGGTAGTAAACTCCATGATAGAGGAGATTACCACGCGTTGGGAGCCTGCGGTCTATTTTGGCTTTGATAGGGGCGAGTTAAACGATGCTGAGAAGCTGCGCTTACAGCCAAACTTAGACATCATGGCAGCGAACCCGGAGTACAAAATCAGTATGCAGGCGTTTACCGACCAGTTAGGTAATGCTGATTATAACTTGAGTTTAGCCAATGAAAGGTTACAAGCAGTGATCCGTTACTTTACTGAAAACGGAGTTTCACGAGATCGTATGGTGACAGGATCGGCAGGTCAGGAAATGTTGCTTTCAACGGATGACAATGTGTCTGAACGAGTTTACAACCGCCGTGTAGAACTGATGCTTTTAGATTCAAACGGGCGTCCGTTATCGCTACGAGTAGTTCAAGATGCAGATGAAGAGGCGTTTGTTGCGCCGGAACCAATTCGATAGGGGAAGTTGAGTGGCGATGCAAATAACAAGGTGGTTTTTCACAACTATATTGGTTGTATTATTCAGTGGGCTATCCTATTCCGCGGTAGCGGACGTAGTACCCGCTGGTACGGTAATTAAAAACCAAGCATCGGCAACATACCGTACTTGCATCGACGACTCATGCTCTCAGGCCACTGAAGAGCGGAGTATTACGTCTAATATAGTTGAAACTTTAATTCAGGGAGTGCCTGCATTTGAGTTTTTAACTGATCAACGCTTACCTGCTATTTCTGATCGACCGGTATACTTTGCACACACAATTTCGAATATTGGTAATGTTGCTGATAGATATCAGATTTGTGTGAGCGCGGTGGATGCTCAAGTTTCAGAGTGGCGCGTTTATGCTGATACTGATCTGGATGGCAGGCCTGACCCGGGTCAAATTTTATTGAGTAGTGATGATGGCAGCGCATGTTTACCCAACCTCACAAACTCAATAGATCCAAGTGAAACTTGGGGTTTAGTGATTGAAGTGATTGCGAATGGGGCTGCTGGCTCGGTTTTACTTTCTGCCATAGAACTTGAAGCAACTAGCTCTGATGACAATACCTTAAACCAAACGGTAGTTGATAGTGTTGAATTTATTGAAGGGCCTCTAATCGAGGTTTTGAAATCAATGCCTGTGCGTGTTGGAGGTTCCCCCAGTGGCCCTTATACGGTGCGTTTAGCGTATCGAAATGTTTCTAATTTCACAGCCTCGTCGGTGGTATTGGAAGATATTTTACCGACAACTTTTTTTGATGGACAAGGCCAACCGCAAACCGGTGGGTTTGAGTATGTGCCTGGTTCTGGCCGCTGGAGCCAAACGGGTAATACCGCTTTAACTGATGACGATGATGGCGTCGAGGGGGGAGGAACCGAACCCGCTTCCTATTGTGCATATGATGGCACAGCTGCAAATGTAGATTGTCAGGATAGAGTGCGGTTTGAATTAGCAACGTTACCGCCTGGTGGCGAAGGTTATATCGAATTTGCTGTACAGGTTGTTGGCGGTATTTCGACTGGTGGACGGATACTGAATATTGCAGGGTATTATTATAACAATGAAGACAATACCGTTGTGTATGCGCAAAGCGGTTCAGGGCCTGTAGGTGGCGCAATAACCCCGTTTGATACCAACGTAGTACCTTTTCAAATAAAATCATCCGCCACTGCTCCAAGCGTGGTTGTGAACGATAGCTCTACTGATATAAACATCGGTGTGGATGATAGTTTGGATTCGGGAAATCGCGTTGAGATCGCGGCAGCTGGGCAAGGCGCGGTGATTCGTTTTACTAACTATATTTGGAACACAGGTGATGGTGTTGATACCTTTGATTTAAATGTTGATCGGGCACTGAACCGCGTTGGCGCTAGCTTAGCAAACCCATTTCCTGATAACGCCATTGTACGTGTGTTACAAGCAGATGGCGCAACGCCTTTGTTGGATACTTCGAACAGTGGCCGAGTAGATACCGGCCCTATACCTTTGCCTAATTTTGATACCGGTGCGTGTTCTGGCCGTTTTGTTACGAGCGCAGACAATACCCGTTGTGGTTTACCTGTAGTTGTTGAAGTGGAATTGCCGGCCGATGCAGTAGGTGGCCCTTATGAACTGACGTTAGCAGCTACCTCTAATGTTGATACTACTGTAACCAATGCGGTAAGTAATATCTTACTTTCTGTGGTACCGGCAACGGTTGATATCACGAATAATTTGCCGCTGAGTGCTGGAAGCGCGCCTGGTGCAGGTGTAGGCCCGGAACCAACAGCAGTAACCACGATTTCATTAATACCGGGTAATACTGGAACGTTTACCTTGTATGTGAATAACACAGGTGATCGTCAAGACCAATATCAACTCGCTGCAAGTAACACTAACTTTGCGGCTGGTACTCTATATCCTGGGTGGCTCGTGAGTTTTTATCGCGATGGTGGGGCTGGGGATTGTACATCTCTGAGTAACGCGATTGATGTAACTGATATTATTCCAGCGGGCTCAGCCCAGTTGGTTTGTGCGCATGTGCAAACGGCTGCAAATGCTGAGGTTGATGTATATGATCTGTATTTTCGTGCGTCATCGTTGTTGAGTGCCGCACAAGATATTAAATTGGATGCGGTAGAAATACTCGGCGCGCCTGATATTTCATTTTCCCCAGATCAATTTAACCAAGTTGTTCCGGGTTCTAGTGTTAGTTATACCCATCAGATTAAAAACACAGGAACTGTACCGCTTTCGAGTATTCAACTCACAGCAACGCCACAGGCTGAAGATGACAATGGTTGGGCTGTATTGGTGTATGAAGATGATGGTAACGGCGTTTGGGGTCCAGAAGATGAAACAATACCTTTAGGTGGCGTTTTAGGAACTGATAATGGAGATGAAATTCTTTTACCTGGCGAATCAATTACCGTGCATGTACGAGTTTTTGCTCCTGCCTCGGCGGTGCTTGGGGATATTAATGTTAAAACGATTACGCTCACTACTACTGTAGGCACGGATACCTTAGAACGTTCGGTTACTGATAGTACATCAACGAGCCAAGGAAACACGCTTATCTTAAAAGAGCAAGCCTTGGATAGTAATTGTGATGGTGTTCCTGATGGCCCGCTGGCCTGCACGGGTGATAGCTGCTTTAGCACTAGTGTTTTCCCGGTGCACCCAGGGCAATGTGTTCTGTATCGTTTAACGGCTCGAAATCAAAGTGCTGAGCCGGTATTTAATGTACTGATTAACGACCGAACTCAAGCTTATACCACTTATTTCCAGACGGCCCTTAATTGCAGTAGCCCAAGTGGTTCCTGTAATGCGGATGTAACGACACCGAATGATGGTGGTGTTGGCGATATTCAGGCAGATATCGGTGTATTGCAGGCCGGTGAGCAGGCCATACTCATTTTCGGATTGAGAGTGCGCTAAAAATGAAAAAAAAATCAGTTAAAGCCGCGGTTCTTGCTGCTGGATCAATATCGTTGTTATCGGCTGTACATGCAGCAGACATTAATGCGTTGTTCAATACACCTGCGGGCAGGGCGCAAATGACTAATGCTCTTTTGGGACCTGCAGAATTTAGCGATGTTATCATTGAGAACTTGGTTGTTGAGCACGGGTTAACCGATTCAGGCAACGTGAACCGCCAGCAAATAGGTTTTTTTCAGAATGCAGGGCCTTCGATTGGTATTACCCAAGGTATTTTGCTTGCTACCGGTTCTGTGAATGACATAGCTAGCCCAGCGAGCTTTTTCCTTGATCGAGCACTAGGCACGAGTGCTAATACCTTGCTTTCAAGTGTGGTGCAATCAACAGCCACGAACGACCCTGTGGTTATTTCTTTTGACGTAACCCCAGAACGGGACCGACTCAACCTTACTCTTGTATTTGGTTCTGAAGAATACCCTGATTATGCGTGTTCTCAGTATAATGATGCCTTTGGTATTTTCATCGAGGGTGGTGAGTTTACAACGGCCAAAAATATGGCCATAGAACCAGGTAGTGGTACCACGATTACTATCAATAATATCAACGGTTCTACAATTGGCGAACCTAACCAGAGTGGATCGGGAACGTGTGGAAGTGCTCTTTTTTATCGGCAGAATTTACTCGCAACGCCTGCTGGAACCGATATCGCGTTGAACGGGTTTACCTCGCCAATAACGGTTGCTGAGCCGGTTACCTCAGGGGAAACGTATCGGGTTTCGTTAATTATTGCTGATGCCGTGGATGGGCGATATGACAGTGCCGCGTTTTTTGGGTTTCTCTCCAGTACTTGGAGTTTTGATGTTGATTTATCGCTTGATGTTGAAATTTCGGGGGGCTTTATTGATGGAACGCCTTCATTTGAGTTCGGCCAAGAAGCGGTATTTGAATTAGTAGTAGAAAACCAAGGGCCCGCAGGTTCAGGCGCAGTTCAGGTAGAGTTCCCTTTTCCTTCCGATTTATTCAACTTCACCGAAGCTGTGGGCGAGGGTAGTTACGATGCAGGTACAGGATTATGGACTATTGGCTTTCTTCCTGCGAATGAAACACGGACTATTGAGATTAAAGGGATAGCAAACGCTCCAGGCTCTCGGGCTTTGTTTACGGAAATTATTTCGGGTACGGGGGAAGATCCAAATTCACGGCCAGGTAACGGCCCACGGACACCTGTGGAAGATGATGAAGCTACGATAAATCTGCAAGTTATTGAATCACCAGAAGTATGCCCAACGGGAACCGATATTACTGGCTCTGGCTTAGCTAGTTCTGGTTCCGGAGCGTTTTTAAGCACTATGTATTGGTTAGATTGGGGCTGCGGCACTCTTGATGAATTTAATCCGGGTGATTGGGTTTCGAAGCGTTGGGAATTTGGGAATGTAGAAATTCGCGCCTTGTTGGGGAATATTACTGCGCCACTGCAGCCTTATGTTTCCGGCACTTGGGCTGGCGATGCGTTTCAAATTGCGTATTCGGGAGTGAATCCGGTAGGTTTGGCGAATTTATCAGGAACAGGCCACTCTTTTGATATTGTTTGGGAAAAGCGCGTTAATGGTGTTCAAGTACCAATGGATTTGGTAGTGGTAGATGCCGAAAGTACGAATGCTGGTGAGCAGTTAGTAATGCGCTCGAATGGCGCCCCGTGGGAGTTAATTGAAGTTTCTCCTGGTGCTGATATAAGTATGGCGTGGGAGCTTGCTGGCCAACAAATTCGGGTAGCGCCTGCTGGTAGTGGTGGTGGTTCGTTTTTAGCGGTAACAAGTGATGTTTCTTTTACCTCGCAGCAGTTGATAGATCCCGGAATACAAGCTATCGGTTTTGGTGTTCCGGTACAG
This sequence comes from Pseudoalteromonas sp. S1650, assembly GCF_005887195.1. NCBI lineage: Bacteria > Pseudomonadati > Pseudomonadota > Gammaproteobacteria > Alteromonadales > Pseudoalteromonadaceae > Pseudoalteromonas > Pseudoalteromonas sp. S1650. The sequence continues at coordinate 17,499 of NZ_PNDF01000071.1, forward strand.
ATTGATTTTGGCGACTTGCCCGCATCATACCCTGATAGTGGTGGCCATTATCTTCGTTATGAGGCTACTGCGGGCGGTAAACCAAGTACCGCAACACCTATAACATCGATTTCTCAGGCATCATGGCAGCCGCAAGCGGATACACCGTTTATCGGGGCTGTTCGACCTAGCCCTCGGCTTGGGCCAACAAATTCTGCGAATGCGGATGCTCACGTTGAAGATGAAGGCGTGTTATTACCTGCTCGTTTTGTTCCGGGAGAACAGACGACAATCAGTATTGAAGTAGATGAGGCAACTGTAGGTTCAGGTTACCTCCAAGGGTGGATAGATTGGAACCAAGATGGTTCATTTAACGGCATTGGCGAGCATGTTGTGATCAACCTGCGAGATAATGGTGCTGCGGATACTAATCCGGTAAATGGTATCATTACTGTTCAGGTATTCGTACCGCCGAATGCTCAACTGGGGAACACGTTTGCCCGCTTCCGTTTTTCGAGTGAGCAAGATATCCCGTTTTCGGACCAGTTAGCGCTTGATGGCGAAATTGAAGATTATGAGATAAATATTGGTTTCGAGCCTGATGGCGCAACGCTTCGCGGTATGGTTTTCAATGATAATGGCACAGGATCAGGCACGGCTCATAATGGCTTAATTGATGGTTCTGAAGTAGGCGTTGCGGGGGCGTTGGTGCGGGCATTTGCTGGCGTTACCGCTCCAGGTGAATGTAATACATCGGCTCCCGAGCTTGCGCGAACGGTTACTGCGGGTGATGGCAGTTGGCAATTGAAATTTGATATTGCTGATTCTGGTAACCAAGCTTGTATCTTGGTGCAACCGGCGGGTGGCGTTTTCTTGGTTAGTGAAGATGCGGGCACGGGCATTGTTGATTCGGCTGTCGCCGACGATGGGCAAATGAGTTTTGTGGTGCCCTCGGCGATCACGGTTTGGGAAGATATTAATTTTGGTGTTGTGCCTAAATCTGTGCTTGAGCCGGATAACCAAGGTGTTTCTGAGCCGGGCTCGTCTATCAATTATTATCATCGTTATAAAGCACAAACTTCAGGTGTTGTAGATTTCTCCGCTACTGTGGAGGCGCAATCGCCAAATACGTTAGATTGGGCGCAAACGCTGTATCAAGATCTATCGTGCTCGCAGAATGTTAGTGTGGGCGCGCCAATAACGAATATAAGCGTAGTGGCGGGTGATGAAATTTGTTTAGTACTGCGGGTATTTGTACCAGCAAATGCACCAGTTGGTGCGTTTCATCAAGTTCAGATTACTGCTGATAATGCGCTTTCGGGAACTGCGCGTGTGGATTCGGCTGTAGCTTTTGATAATACGGGTGTGCAGAGTGGGCGCTTACGGTTGGATAAGTTGGTGCGTAATATTGGTCCCGATGGTGTAAGCGGTACAGCCGATGATGTAGATACTGTAGGCTTATTGAGCAACCAGGCAAAGCCTTGTGATGTAATTCGCTACTCTGTTTTCTTTGCTAACGATGGGACAATGGATTTGGATGAGGTTGTAATTTACGACCAAGTACCAGCCTTCACTGAGCTTGCTCAGCCAATTTCCTGTCCGGGAACGCTGCCGAGTGGTATATCGGCTTGCCAAGTTGCAACTCCAAATGGAGCGAATGCTCAAGGATACGAAGGCGGATTGCAATGGCAGTTTACGGGGCAGTTGGGCCCAGGCGAGACCGGTGAGCTTAGCTTCGATGTTCGTGTGAAAGGCTTGCTTCCAAATACGGTTGGGGCGAGCTGCTCGGCATTATAGAAAATGGGGTCGTTGTCGCGTTTCTCTGGCACCAAAATTACTATGCGGCTTTAGCTGAACTTTCTAGCGCTTACCAAACCAAGTGTTATGCTTTAGAAAAGTAAAGGTCGTTGTCTGCGTTGTGTGTCCCTCAACTGATGTTGAAAAGGAGCCAGAGAACACAGACAACGACCCCATCTTCAAAAAGGTGCCAGAGAACAGGGACAACGACCCCATCTTCTAAACTTCCTTGGTGTGCGTAAACGTAATCTCCGGGAAGCGTTCTTGCGTGAGCGATAAATTCGCCATGGTGGGCGCTATGTAGGCTAGTGCATTACCGCCGTCGATGGAGAGGTTGTGTTGCGCTTTGCGTTGAAACTCTTCGAATTTCTTGGCGTCATCGCAATATACCCAGCGCGCGGTGGCAACCTGAATATTTTCGTACAGCGCTTCTACTTTGTACTCGGCGCGCAAGCGGTGCACAACCACATCAAACTGCAGCATACCCACGGCACCCACAATTAAATCGTTTGAAGCCAACGGGCGGAACACCTGTACCGCACCTTCTTCTGAAAGCTGCACCAAACCCTTCAATAATTGCTTCTGCTTCAACGGATCTTTTAAACGAATACGGCGGAATAACTCAGGCGCAAAGTTTGGAATACCGGTGAATTTGAATTCATCGCCCCATGTGAACGTATCCCCAATTTGAATCGTCCCGTGGTTATGCAAACCAATAATATCGCCCGGCCACGCTTCATCTACGTGCTCACGATCACCGGCAACACTTCAGAGTTCAGCACAAGACGTTATCACGGCATCAAACCGCTTTAGTGAGCTTGATCAGGCCAGCTACAGTCTATCAGGATAAAGGAACACGGATGGTGCGACGTTAACTCGATTAGCAGCGGATAATCCTGACGTCATGGATTATTTAGGTCGCTATATGAACCAGCATGTTGAAGCAGGTAACCGATTACGTGAAAACCTTCCAATGTATCAGCGCTTGCTACCTGATGATAATCAGGCGTATGTGGCCGCAGCTATGGAGTCTTTAACCTATAGCAATTCTTCAACGCCCGCTGAACGGGACAATGATTATCAAGCAGCAATGACTGTTATGGCCATGGCTACCGGAGCCGATTTACGATCAATTCAGCCGCGCTCAAATGAAGGCTTGTCATCAACTGCACCTACTTTTGGTGGCACTCAAAGCCAAGTTGAATCCGGTGTTCTGGGAGGCTATGAGGATGCTGCAACAGTTCAAACGCAGTTCAATTCGGCTCAATCTGCTTACCAAACCAATCTTTCTGGTGTAGATGGACAGCTGAATGCGCATCAGTAACAAGCCCAGCAGGCCGTAGCTTCTGACACAAGTACCTATCAATCTGGACTAAACAGTGAAGCTGGCTCTAAGTGGCGATCTCGCATTATGGCTGATGATAGCGGAGTCTCTGGTGCTGAAATGTTCTTCAACAGCGCCAGTGCTATTGGTGATTTCAGTGGCAAGCATACTGATGCAGCATTGCATACCTTGAATCATTTTGGCGAAGACTATGAGAGTTACAAGGAGCAAGCCTTTGCAGAACCTGGCTCACGAGGTTTCTTGCACAATGCAACTGTGGCCAGCAAATCAACATGGGATGGGTTAAAAGCAGCCGTTGATGCCGGAACCTCTTTGGAAAATCCTTTGACGGCGTTTAATGATGCATACAGTGGATCGAGTTCGCAGTATGCCTCCGAAGTTAACTGGGGCACTAAGTCTGAAGCCATGTTGGCTGGGGCATTCGGTGCGGCAGTTAACAATCGATACGGTGAGTTCTTAGAACAGTACGCCGATGATTTTAAACAGGAAGCATACAGCGAAGGGCAGAGAATGGGATTGACCCCGATTCAAAGTCAAGTGTTTGCTCAAGCTTTCAATGAAGGTTTGGCGGGGCGCGTATTCAACTCTGAAGACTCATCGAGTTGGTCGCCTGAAATGCTAGGTCTAAGGGAGCAAATGCTAAATGAGTATCGTCAAAAGGATGAGAGTGGCGCTTACATTCCTGACAGTGTGTCCGAAGAAGATAAAGCATTTGTGGATAAGCAGATAGCGGTGATCTCAAATGCATCGCTTGCGGGAGATTATGCTCTGAACAACTTGATCGATATTAGGGCCTATAACCAGGCATCAGGAAGGAACTGAAAATAGAAGGTAGCCAGCTTGTGGTTGGCTGGCTATTTTTTTGGCTTTTTGGGATACCTTGGATAAAAGCCATCAAAAAACGAATGGAGCTTATACCAATACCATTTTTCTTCAATGCTCAAAGTTCTACCCGAATCTTTAACTTGGCTACTCAAGAATCTAATTCCAGTACAAATAGCTAAGAAAAAGAGTCCCAAACCAACAATTGTCCAACTCGCTTGCCAATATGCGATTGCTACAAGCATAGTGATTATGGCTATAAGTCCGATGGGATTACAGGTCGCTTTGAATCCCAAGTAGCTGAAAAAAACGACGGTGCAGAACAGAAATGGCAAAGCCGCTAACTTGGCAGATGCCGTTAATATTTCTGATGGAAAGAAATGAGCCGCAGCCAAAGTCGCCAGAAAAAGCCCCAGTGATATAAACCAGCAGCGTGCTGTTAAAGATTTAAGTAAGTTTGTCATCTTCTTAGTACTCTCAAAGTGCACGGGCGGTGCACAATCAAATCATGCATCAGCATGTTAGTTCTCAAAAAGTGCTCTAGTGGTTTGCTCGGCCATAATCTCACACACAGGGCATTTAAGCTGAATGCGCTGTTGTGATACCGTCAAGTTTAATTTTCGATGATATAAATTTTTTTAGCTCTATAAGTGCAGCATCGAAACAGCTGTTAACTTCGTCAGATTCAATGAATGTATTCAGTACTCCAGTAAAGAAACTTGAGTATTGTTTATCTTTACAGGTTTCATCTAACCTCTCGTAGTAGAATTGAAGACCTATTTCATAGTTGGCAATTGCAGATAAGTAGAAATCAAATGTTAAATAGTAAGATGCTCCTGCAATAGCTAATACTTCATCGAACGTATAGTTTTCTCTTCTTTTATCTGACTTAAAAAACTCATCTAGAACTTCGATCTGTCTGGATGGTACTAAACTTTGTGCATGCCAATGTGTTTTTTGTAATAGCCAAATATCTTTAGGATCATTTTTATTAATAACTTCTGATTTTGCCTTTCTATGAATTTCACTCATCAGTAAGTAGTCTGCATTAGAACGTTCTTCAAGCCAGTCCATTAATACGTTTAATTCATTATCGTTTTTATTAGCCCTAAGGCTAAATTTATAACTATCAACACAAGAATAGAAATGGCTTGCATTTGAGCCAACTACTACAGCTTTATAATTTTTCTTGAGAAGTTTGGGGTTAAAAATGTGGACAATACTAGGTGACAAGGACAAAAACCAATTTTCAATTTTTTTGAAGGTAGGCTTCCCTATGCCTTTAGTTGATAAAGTCGAAATAGAACTTTTACTTACTGGGAGTTTAGTTTCATAAAATGACTGAGCATAATCAATAATACCTCGAAAGTTATTTGGGAGATGTAATAAATAAGCTACTTCATCATATGATGGGAGGTAAGCACTTTTAAAGTTAATTATTTTAAAAACATATTTGTTACCTTCATTAGGTTTGAGCATATTAGTCCTTTATTTCGCCATGAAAGTTAACCTCAGAGCTTTACTCACTTAATATAAATATTCAATAAACTTTCGATGAGTTGAAACCCCCGAATTCAGATAATAAGTGCACCACTCATGGTTAAACGGTGAGAAGAGATCAACTGCCTGTTGGTGGTACTCTATCGTCGCCAAACAAACAGAAGCATTTACCATGAGTTACAAGCAGTTGAGCGCAGGTC
>NZ_PNDF01000072.1:0-904 GCF_005887195.1 Pseudoalteromonas sp. S1650
GCTCGCTTATCTGAGCTCTTCAATAAAGTGAGCAAAGTACTGTGCCCGTTCAGGAGAGCTTAAAAGATAATGAATAATAAAAAAATTAAGTCCACGTTTTAGTGCTGGATCGTCATTTATTTCTTCAATTGTAGGTTTATTTTCGCTGTAATATTGTTTTAAACCGGTTTCAATGTAATTCATTGGGGCGCGATCAAATACCATGACGGTGAGTTGTTTTTGCTTAGGATCATAAACATGGTGAGCAATCGAATCAGCTAAACCTTCGGTGATCCAATTAGGTGCCCACGTTGAATGGCCGTTTAATGCCATATGAAAAGCATGCATGGTTTCGTGAATAACTATATAACGCTGATGGTGCTCACGGTGGCTGGGGAAATTATATCCGGCACGGTTATAAAACATGGTTTCACCACCGGCCGTTTTATGTACCCCACGTAAAAAACCATCATCAAGCATGGCTTCTCGTACACGGGAGCGACTACTACCATAAACAACTGCAATGCGTTGGCGCTCAATATTTGGGGGAGCCATACCAAATAAAGCAACATAATGTGGATATGCCATTTCAAGTAGCTCTAAGTATAGCGTGACCTTCTCTTTGGGTAGATCACTTTTTAGCGCAAAGTGCTTACTTACCCACCAGTTGTAGCCCCGACTATTTCCTATTTTGCCATCGCTGTATGTATATGGAATTGTTTTTCCTAAAAACTCAATATCGATATTATTGAGTGTGCTGGTATAGCCCTGGACGGTAATGTTTGCTTGCATTTTACTTGGGCCGCTTTTTATGTTGCCGATATCAGGTTTATTATTCGCACTAGTATTAGGCGTGGGCTGACAGGCAGTGAGTAGTAAAGTTAATAATGTGAGAGATATAATTTTTGTCATTTTAGTTGCTTTG
>NZ_PNDF01000073.1:0-1737 GCF_005887195.1 Pseudoalteromonas sp. S1650
TTTGTCATTTTAGTTGCTTTGTTTGTATATTGTATGCAATATAAAATACTGCGTTTAATTGAAAAAGTAAACTATGAATAATAACCAACAATTACAATCAGCAGCACAGCAGGGAACCGATAAAAATAAACAAACTTGGCGTAGCTTTGGGTTAGGTTTCTACTTGGCTAATACCATGGAAATTTTTGAGCGTTTAGCTTGGTATGGCTTTTTTGCAGTATCGTCGGTATATATGACCACACCCATTGAGCAAGGGGGGGTCGGATTTAGTGATGCAGAGCGAGGCGCCGTACAGGGGATAATTCCGTTTTTTTTATACTTATTACCTGTGATCACTGGGGCTTTTGCCGATCGCTATGGCTATAAAAAAATGTTTACATGCTCATTTGTTGTGATGGCGCCAAGCTATTACTTCTTAGGTCAAGTGACTGATTTTAATTCGTTCTTTATGATTTTAATGTTAGTCGCTTTTGGTGCATCCTGCTTTAAACCTGTGGTAGTAGGCACTATTAGTCAAAATACTAACGACAGTAACCGAGGATTAGGCTTTGGTATTTTTTACACTATGGTTAATTTGGGAGGCTTCATTGGCCCGTTAGTGGCTGGGTATTTAAGGACTATTAGTTGGGATGCGGTATTTATTATGTCGGCATCTTGGATTGTTATTAATTTTATTCCATTGCTTTTTTACAGTGAGTCAAGCAGTAAACTACGTAGCAGCATAGGTGCGGCAGCGGTTTTACAGCAAGCTCAACATGTTTTGGGTAACAGCCGTTTCGCATTATTACTGTTTACCAGTGTAATTATTTTAATGACGGGGGGAGTTAGCTGGTTAACGTACACTCAAGCTTTTTCACTAATTACGATTTGGTTAGCTGCGAACTGGTTATGGGATAAGTGCGTAAGCGTGCAAAAAGCGTCTAAATGGTATCTACAACCGGTGAGGGTTAGCAATCGTAGTTTTGCACTATATTTAGCAATATTAACGGGGTTTTGGACGGTATATAACCAACTTTTTTATACTCTACCTCTGTTTATACGTGACTATATTGATACTCAAGATTTAGTTGTACTCTTGAGTTACTTTGGTCAATCAGCAGTGGATTTTTTTGCTTATGTTGATATTCAAGCTTTAAGTAACAAACTGCAAACACTGGCTGCTACTCATAGTGTAACACCAGTCAAAGAGGTAAATTTAGAGGCTGTGCGTCTAGAGTTAGTCCACTTAAAAGTTAATGTTCCTGTTGCTGAAATAGCGCTATTTTTTAAACAAGCCAGTGCTTCTAGCTTTTCGGCTGAGCAAAGTATGCAATTGGCGCAGCAGTGGCTTAAATACCGACAGGTAAACCCTGAATACCTGATTAATTTAGATTTTGCAGCTATTGTTCTGTTACAAATAATAGTAAGTGTTAAATGCCAGCATTTTAAAGTTATATCTGTCCTAATAAGCGGTTTAATTGTCACTGCAGGTGCTTTTTTAGTGTTGTTATTAATGAGCGCGGGGGTATTACTAAGCCAATTGGGCGGTTTAGTAGTGGTAACGGTTATATTATTAATTGCTTTTGGTGAAATGCTCACTTCTCCAAAAAGCCAAGAGTATGTAGCGAGCATAGCTCCAACAGGCAGTGCTGCTATGTTTATGGGTTATTACTTTGTATCTATGGCATTAGGCTTTTTATTTGCTGGATTTTTGTCTGGGTGGAGTTATGGTTACTTAGTCAAAGAGATAAAATCCCC
>NZ_PNDF01000074.1:0-1722 GCF_005887195.1 Pseudoalteromonas sp. S1650
TTGACTAGGTAACCATAACTCCACCCAGACAAAAATCCAGCAAATAAAAAGCCTAATGCCATAGATACAAAGTAATAACCCATAAACATAGCAGCACTGCCTTTTGGAGCTATGCTGGCTACATACTCTTGGCTTTTTGGAGAGGTGAGCATTTCACCAAAAGCAATTAATAATATAACCGTTACCACTACTAAACCTCCCAATTGGCTTAGTAATACCCCCGCGCTCATTAATAACAACACTAAAAAAGCACCTGCTGTGACAATTAAACCGCTTATTAGGACAGATATAACTTTAAAATGCTGGCATTTAACACTTACTATTATTTGTAACAGAACAATAGCTGCAAAATCTAAATTAATCAGGTATTCAGGGTTTACCTGTCGGTATTTAAGCCACTGCTGCGCCAATTGCATACTTTGCTCAGCCGAAAAGCTAGAAGCACTGGCTTGTTTAAAAAATAGCGTTATTTCAGCAACAGGAACATTAACTTTTAAGTGGACTAACTCTAGACGCACAGCCTCTAAATTTACCTCTTTGACTGGTGTTACACTATGAGTAGCAGCCAGTGTTTGCAGTTTGTTACTTAAAGCCTGAATATCAACATAAGCAAAAAAATCCACTGCTGATTGACTAAAGTAGCTCAAGATTGCAACTAAATCTTGAGTATCAATATAGTCACGTATAAACAGAGGTAGAGTATAGAAAAGTTGGTTATATACCGTCCAAAACCCCGTTAATATTGCTAAATATAGTGCAAAACTACGGTTGCTAACCCTCACCGGTTGTAGATACCATTTAGACGCTTTTTGCACGCTTACGCACTTATCCCATAACCAGTTCGCAGCTAACCAAATCGTAATTAGCGAAAAAGCTTGAGTATATGTTAACCAGCTAACTCCCCCCGTCATTAAAATAATTACACTGGTAAACAGTAACAATGCGAAACGGCTGTTACCCAAAACATGTTGAGCTTGCTGTAAAACCGCTGCCGCCCCTATGCTGCTACGTAGTTTGCTGCTTGACTCACGGTAAAAGAGCAATGGAATAAAATTAACAACTATCCAAGATGCCGACATAATAAATACCGCATCCCAACTAATAGTCCGTAAATACCCAGCCACTAACGGGCCTATGAAGCCCCCCAAATTAACCATAGTGTAAAAAATACCAAAGCCTAAACCCCGGTTACTGTCGTTAGTGTTTTGACTTATAGTGCCAACTACAACAGGCTTAAAGCAGGATGCACCAAAAGCGACTAACATTAAAATCATAAAGAACGAATTAAAGTCTGTCACTTGACCCAAAAAGTAATAACTCGGCGCCATCACAATAAATGAGCATGTAAACATTTTTTTATAGCCATAGCGATCGGCAAAAGCCCCAGTGATCACAGGTAATAAGTATAAAAAAAACGGAATTATCCCCTGCACGGCGCCTCGCTCTGCATCACTAAATCCGACCCCCCCTTGCTCAATGGGTGTGGTCATATACACCGACGATACTGCAAAAAAGCCATACCAAGCTAAACGCTCAAAAATTTCCATGGTATTAGCCAAGTAGAAACCTAACCCAAAGCTACGCCAAGTTTGTTTATTTTTACCAGTTTCCTGCTGTGCTGCTGATTGTAATTGTTGGTTATTATTCATAGTTTACTTTTTCAATTAAACGCAGTATTTTATATTGCATACAATATACAAGCAAAGCAACTAAAATGACAAA
>NZ_PNDF01000075.1:0-4798 GCF_005887195.1 Pseudoalteromonas sp. S1650
ACTTCGGGGTTGAATTCGCGAGTAAGCTATCGCGTTGTTTTTTAATTGCTCTCTCAGTTAATGAATACCTGATGTAAATTCAAGGAATTTGATATCAAAAATAGGACATAGATCAAAAAAAACCGCCTACAAAATGATGAGGCGGTTTTTAGTTGGGATCTAATTTGTGTAATTCTTGGCGCTTTTAATTGTTTTATTGAATTCACTAAGGAGTGAGCCATAATCTATTTCAGTTTTAATATTGTACTTTTCACTAAGGTTATTTAGCTCGCTCATAGTAAGCGTAGCAGATGATGAGAAATTAGGCTTTGCAACTACATAACTTTCATCAATAAGCATTACCCCTTTGAGCTGATGGAGTTTAATATAACGCTCGATATAAGATGCCAGCTCTGCAGGTGTAGCCCCCTCTGATGTAATGCGCTTTGAAATCTCTTCTGGATTAAACGTTTGAACTTTCGCATAACCTGCAAGTAAATCAGTTATCTCAATCATCGATTTTTCGCTTACTGCTTTTGTGTAAGATACACCGGCGGAAAATGCTAAGGCTGACATAACTAGGCTTATTAGAATCATTTTTATATAGTCATTCATTGTTTAATCACCTAATTTGAGTTTAGTGCCAGATAGCACAGCGAATGTAATTGAACGTCCCGGTGATATCTCAATTACAGGGTGAATCTGTTCTGCTAAAGCGATGTAGTATTCAGCTAGTCTATCCATAGCATCAGCTGAGCCTTGGAACACACCAGCGGAAGCAACGGAGCCTAAGTCTACTGATTCCCATACCGCTCTATCACCACCAGACGTATTGATTGATGTAGTTCGTTGAGGTGCAACAGCTTTAGAAATGCCACTCATAAATCCAGCTGCCATAGAGCCTTCTAAGAGGTTGCCATTTTTGCTTACAAGTCTGCCGGCTATACCAAGTTTGCCATCAAAGTCAGAAACTGCATTCGCTTGAATCGCGCTTTCAACACTCTTACCGTCATTACGTACACATGTAATTGATTGTGCTCGGATATGCGCTCTTTCGCTTGATAAATCCCCGATTGCTTGGCCAATAACGTGACACTCGCGAATATCTAAAGTGAAATGGTTAGGTAAGATAGCTTCTTTTTTAACTCGGATTACAACCGGCATAGGAGAAGACTTGGCTGCAAGCTGTGTTGGAGCATCCAAACCAGTAAGTAAAACACCAGAGAAAAATGAGCCTGCAGGCAAGTAAACAACACCCTCGTCAGAATCAATTAGTCCACCTTCATTTGGATCGCTTTTCTTTTGGACCTCTTTTTCAGGTTTTAGACTTTGTTGTGTGATCAACAAATCTTTTTGCTGCTTTTCTTCAACAACACCCGAACTCTTAATACTTCGAACGCTGCGTTGGGTAATAGTTCTAATTACACGGCCTTCGATGTATGGTTTTGCAGTAACAAGCTGAGTAGGGGTTCTGTCAAAGACCCTCTCATCGTACTGTTGTGGTGCATCAGCTATAGCTTGTTGCCCTTGCTCTGCACCAGAGTATGAAGTGTTGTAATTTGAGCGTGAGCCACCATTTGATTGTCTATTATGTTGGGTGTTTGCATATGCTCTATCGCGCACTTCCAGTTGGCGCTCGTAATCTTTCAATTTTAGCGTCAGGTCATCAATGCTTTGCTGCTGTTGCTGAACCATCTCAAGTACACGCTCTTTTTCTGTATATACCTCACGTTCTTTTCTGCGAATTGAGTCTACAGACTTATCATAGATTTCGTCGAATTCGTTTTTATCGATGTTAGCAATGCTTTCTGAATCAAATAGCCCGCGTACTTTACCCTTTCCATCAAGGCGGTCTTCAGCTTGTCTTGCTGCAATTCTGTCCTGCAAACTGGTTTTATTATCATTAGAAGACATCGACTTATAACCAAAGAACGCAATAGGAATAATCACCAGTATTGCTGCAAACTTTCTAACTTTGGGATTTTCCCATTGTTTTTTAATGCTCATTTCCACCAGCCTTAGTTGATTACACGAGGACGTTTAGAGTTAGTGTTAACAATGCTTTGGCGCAATTTGTCTCGCAGGATATAAACTTCTGTTGCTTCGCCAGGTTGAAGTAGTGATTTGTTGTAAATGGCAACGGCCATAACATCACGTGACTCGCACATTTGTTCACGAATTGTATAGGGGCGTGTAGTTGTATTTTGGACTCTGACTACATCAACAACTTCTCTTGGACCGACAATTCGCTGTAGTACTTGCTGACTAATGGTTAATCCGCAAGGTTGGTGCATCGCTTTTGATACATCATGAGAAAGTGAAAAACCTTGTGGTATTTCACCTTTACCAACAGGTTTTAGAATTTGCTTAATACGCGCTACTCGATCTGTTTCAACATTTGCGACGTGGCCTTCAGTTAAAGACGCTTCAGCTAAAGCTTCTTGCTCTTTTATTTCCGCTCTGTGGTTTGCGCCTTTGTATTGCATCGTTTTTGAAAGATTCACATCGACATTTACAACAACCGGCATCGCTTCCATTGGTACCAATGTAAGGTTAATCATTGACTCTGGAACACCTTCTTCAAACAACATTAAAGCAACAGGCTTAAGTGAGTTTAAAGTGATGTATAAACGGCCATCTTCTAATTCAATGACTGATTCTTCGTCATGGGTTCTAGCAGCAACCATCTTAAAATTAGTTATGATTGGATTCGTCAAGCCGACAGCTACAGGTACAGCGATATTAGCGCCCGGTTCAAGATTTCTAAGGTTTTGGGTTGGCTTGTATTTTGATTTAACGATATCTAGGAATGAGTACCCATTACCTGAACGAATTGACTGTGCAGTTTGTGGCTGCTGGTACTGGTCAAAATCAGCTTCATTCATCATTCCGTTTGGTTTTACGTTATCGGCAATTTGATTGATTTCATCTTGAGGGGAGACTGTTTTCATTACAGGCTCGCTTCGACTATCTAATTTAATACCGTTTTTTGCCGCTTCGAATATAGCTTGCTTTGTAACCGGAATAGGTTGTTCATTTACTACCTCTGTTGGTAGCTTGAATGTATCGCTTGGATTTTCAGTTGCATCATTAGCGAAGGTGAATGTACTAGACGCACAACCAATGGCTAAAAGTATTGATTTCATTTTCATCTAGTTGCTCTCCTGTTGTTCTTTCGCTTTCAGATCTTTTGCAGCTTCTAGCACCCCTATCTCTAGTTCACTGTCATAGTAAGGTTGCGACTCTAAAGTTCCCGGTTCAGCATCGCCACGCGCTTCCATTGCTTGTTTTCGCTTTCTTGGGGTGCCCGGATATTGATCTAAGTGGGTCATTTTAGGTCTTCCATTTCTAGCGGTGATCTTAAATTCGTAGCTCCACTTCGTATCTGCTTTAGGTTCTCCACCAATAAAAGTGATTTTTTGGCCCCAAATGGTGATTAAATCAGTTTCAGGCTCATGAATTAGGTCGTCGGCAATAAAAACTTGTCGTATATCACGCATTTTTATCATTTCAGCTTGCTTATCTAGCATTGGCTCGATTTCAACTTGTAGTTGTGGAGATAACATTTTCATCATTATCTTTTTTACAAAGTCGATATTTTGCGAGTTAATGTTACCTATTAGAGTAGAAACGCTGTAGGCCCATGCTTGTTGGTAATTCTGGTTAGCTTTATCGCCTTGAATTGTAAGCTCACCAAAGTAATTCTGTTCTGGGATGACAACGACTTCACTGTCTTTGAAAAACAGTGTTAAAGCGCTTAGAGCAACTGTAATGGATAAAAATAGGTTAGCTACTCGGCTTATGTTGTTAGATGCAACCATCGATTTGAAGCTTCGAACTGAAGCGGATTTATCATCAAGCATTTTCTTGCCTTAGCGGTGGTATGAACGTTTTACTGGATCTGCAATTGATTTGCTGTGATTGGTTAAGATGAACCCATAAGACCAAAGCTTGTGTTTAACATAGGCTTTTGGGAATCGGCCTTTAACCTTTTGAGAGATATAAATGTATGCCATGGCTAGGCATACAAGGATAAAGGTCTGTTTTGTCACCATGCCAATCGCTACCGCGGCCATCAACGGTATTACTTGTTCTTTAGTAAATACAAACAAGATTAATAACGGTTGGTTGATGTGGGTCTTACAGCGGTAGCGATTGGGCGTTTCCATGTTTTAAAGCACTCCAACTGAAGCAGTTAGGAAGTACTCAACAGCATCTTGTGCATTTGCAAATAGCAGTGCGATAAGGAATGCACCCACACAAGTAGCATAGTTCTGCTTCATAATGCCTTGGAAAGCAGCAAAGCCAAATGTGAAAATTGAAATGATGATGCCAGGTGCGCCGGTTAACCAGCCAACTACTTCATTGTAAACTCCGTAAAGGAAGTCACCAGAAGTGGGGGCCGCAGCCATTACGCCTTGTGAAATTAATAGAGCTAAAGAGATTACCATCAGTGAGATGGTCGCTTTTTTAGCAGTAGACATTTTTTTAGTGATTGTTGGTGCTTCAACAATGTTTGATTGGTTGGTTAGTTCCATTTTTAAACCTCTTAAGAGTTAATGTTCAACGTTAAAGTCGAATTAATCTTAAACTCTTAAAAACAGCATAAAGCCGGATTTTTATTTAAATTTGAATAAAAATTAAGGAACTCGATTCTGAACATTAGGCTTGCGCAATCTCACCCTTTCAAGGGCGAGTCAAGTAAGAGGTAACTAGTCTTTTTTCTGACTTAAAGCGCGTGAAGTTTTTACGGCTCTTTCACTTGGCGGTGTGTTTTGATTTTCAATGTACTGCTTAATTACAACCAAACACCCCCCGC